>NZ_JBQENK010000002.1:0-4628 GCF_052044735.1 Pseudomonas sp. 22526 | reverse complement strand
TCGCTCCTACAGGGATAGGCGTTGGCCATGAAAAAGCCCCCGGTGCCGGTGGGCAGCGGGGGCTTTTGGCAGGCACTCAGATCACTCTTCGGCGACCTTGTCCTTGCCTTGGCGTTTCTCGATGACGTTGACCAGGCGCTGGGCCAGGGCCGGGTAGTTCTCGTCGAAGTGATGGCCGCCCGGCAGCTTCATGGCTTCGCCGACGGCGGTCTTGTCGGTGCAACCGCTTTCGTCGACTTCTTCTTCGCCGTAGATGCACACCACCTTGGCCGCTGGCAGCTTGGCCATTTCCGGGCCGGTGGCGGCTTCCTTGCCGGCGTTGCCCAGCCAGCCTTCGACTTCGATCTCGAAGCTGCCGGTGCGGGCGAAGGCCAGCAGGATAATGGCGTCGACCCGCTGTTGCTCGGCTTCCGGCAGGCGGTTGTAGATGGCCGGCAATACGTCGGCGCCGAACGAGTAGCCAGTCAGCACGAAGCGCTTGGTGCCCCATTTCTGCCGGTAGTGTTGCATCAGTTCGGTCAGGTCGGTGGCGCTCTGTTCCGGGGTCTTGTGCTGCCAGTAGTAGCGCAGGGTGTCGATGCCGACCACCGGGTAGCCGATCTTGGCCATCTCGCCGGCCACGTCGCGGTCCAGGTCGCGCCAGCCGCCGTCGCCGGAGAGGAACAGGGTCACGGTGTCCTTGGCCTGGCCGGCCGGTACTTCGACCACCGGGATGTTCAGGCCGCCGTTGTCCGAACCCACCAGCAGCTTGCGCAGCTCGTTGTTCAGTACCTGGGGCAGGTGAATGTCGTAGTCGCTGATGCTGGTGCTGGCATTGGGAGTGTCACGCACGAAGCCGGCGCTTTCGTCATCCGGGTTGTCGTTCCAGGCCACCAGCCAGTGGCCGTGGGCCAGGGTCTTGGGCAATGGATCGGTGCAACCTGGAGCCGGGTTGATGGTAAAGCCCACCGACACGGCCTGGGCCTTGTCGTCGTTCTGGGTGGCGATCCAGCGCCAGGCCAGGGCCGCGCCAGGGCCGATGCCGCTGACCAGGGTCGCCGGGCCCTTGAGTTGGCCAAGGGCACTCTGCAGGGCTTGTTCCTGCAGCTTGCAGTCGTCCTTGGGCAGGATCACCTGGACGATCTGCGCCGCGCCGCCGCGGCTCAGGGCCAGGAGTTGGGTGTCGGTCAGGGCTTCGTCGGCGAGGACGGCCACGGCGACCCGGGCTTTGGCCTGGGTGGCCGGGGTGACGCGGGTCAGGGTCGAGCCATCGGTCTGGGCCAGGTGTTCCAGGGTCGGTTGGGGTGCCGGACGATTCCAGTACCAGTAGCCGCCTCCCGCTATCAGGGCAAACACCACCAGGGTGGCTAATACATACCGCCAGGAGCGTTGAATCATCAGCGTTTCACCAATCCAGTCAGGCCGCCCGCAATCAGGGCGGCGGTATCGGCCAGTGCCACCAGCGGATCCAGTCCGGCGGGCACGGCCATGTAACGAGGTTCCCAGTCAGGCTGGAATTTGTCTTTGAAACGGCGCAACCCTTGGAAGTTGTACAGCTGCTCACCCCGACGGAAAACCATCGATCCAAGGCGCTGGGTCAGTGGCGCGCCACGCCGGGGTTGCAGACCCGACAGCGGCACCATGCCCAGACTGAAGCGGGCATACCCATGGTTTTTATAATGCTGGATCAGGCCGACCATCATGAATTCCATGGTCAGCTTGGGAGCCTCCGGGTGGGCACGCATCAGGTCGAGACTGGCCAGGTCATGGCTGTAGGTCTCGAGCAGGTTGGCGAAGGCCACCGGACGTCCTTCAAAACGGATGATCGCAATACGGAAGTGCTTGAGGTAGTCCTCGCTGAAACGCCCGAGGGAGAAGCCTTTCTCGCGGACATTCTTGCCGGTCAGCCAGGCGTCGGAAATGACTTTCAGCTCGTCCATCGGCGCATGCCCGGCTTCATGGATTTCCAGGGCCAGGCCGTCCCGGGTGCCACGGTTCCAGGTGTAGCGCAGGTCCTTCATCTCCTTGCCCTTGGCTTCGAGGTCAAAGCGGTTCAGGTCGACCCGGGCTTCCTCGCCGAGCTTGATCGCGGTCAGGCCGATGTCCATGTAGTACGGCAGGTTTTCCGCGCGCACCTGATAGAACACTGGTCGCGCATGGTGGACGTCGCACAGGTCGCGGAACTGCCAGATCATCTCGGCCCGTTGCTGGGTCGGCCCGATCGGGTCGTACAGCGCCACCAGGCTGCGGCCGCGCCGGGCATACATGAGGAAGGCGTCGTCGTTGGGGTGGAACAGCAGGGCCTTGTCGCCGGTCAGGGACAGGCCGCCGTCGGGCTGGGAAGAGGCCATGAGGATCTTCGCCGCGCGGTCCAGCTCCTCGCCATTGGGCAGGTGAATCACCGGGCGCGCGGTGCGCAGCAACCAGGTCAGGGACACCACCACCAGCAGTACCGCGGCCCCCAGCAGCGAGCGCAGGCCCCGCGGGGCGTCGGCGTCGAGGGTGAACTGCCACCACAGCTGATGGCTGTAGGGCACGTCCTGGTAGGCGAACAGCAGCAGCCAGATCGAGGCGCCCAGCACACAGACGCTGGCCACCAGGTACAACGGCGAGAACGGCAGTTCGGTGAGGCGGCTCGGCCGATAGAAGGAGCGCCGGAAGACCGCCAGCAGGCTGGCGGTCAGGGTCATCAGGCTGGCTTCTTCCCAGTCGAAACCCTTGAGCAGCGAGAGCACGGCACCGGCCAGCAGCAGGATGGTGGTGAGTATCCAGGCCGCGGACAGGCGCCGGCGCAGGCCCTGGGCCAGCAGCAGGCACAGCACACCGATCAGGCTGGCGCCGAAGTGCGAGGCATCCACCAGGCGGTGGGGGATCAGAAAACCGATGTGTTGCAGGCGGGTGTCGATCTCCGGGGTCACGCCGGAAAACAGCAGCACCACGCCGGACAGGAACACCAGCACCGCGAGGATAGGTGCGGCCAGGCCCGAGGCTACCCGCAGCGATTGACGGGTCTGGAACAGGCGCTGGGCTTCGTTGATCAGCAGCAGGACGCAGGCCACCAGCATCGGCAGGATCACGTAGATCAGCCGGTACAGCAGCAGGGCGGCGGCCAGTGGCGCCGCGCCGAGCTTGTCGGCGAAGGCGGCCAGCAGAATCGCTTCGAACACCCCGACGCCGCCGGGTACGTGGCTGAGCACGCCGGCCGCCAGCGCCAGCAGGTAGACCAGCAGGAAAGCGCCGAAAGGCGGGGCTTCGGGCAGCAGCAGATACAGCACTGTAGCTGCCGCGGCGACGTCGAGGGCGGTGATCAGCAGTTGCAGGAGCGTCAGGTGGCGTCCCGGCAGGCGCAAGGTGCGGCGCCCGGCCTTGACCAGCAGGTTGTCCGGCAATGGCTGTTCGGGCAGGCGGCGCCGGTAGATACCTATGACCAGGATCGCGCAGAGCAGCAGTACGGCGCCGGCAATGCTGGCCAGCAGGCCTTCGGACAGGCGCAGGGCGGCGGACGCGGCGGGCAGGTTGCTCAGGGTCGCCAGGGCGGCGAGCGGTGGCAGGGCGCAGCCCAGGGACAGGCTGGCGAACAGCGTCATATGGGCGACGTCGCCGGCGCCCACGCCATGCCGGGCATAGAGGCGGTAGCGCACCGAGCCGCCGGAGAGCAGCGACAGGCCGATGGCGTTGCCGATGGCAAAGGCAGTGAATCCTCCCAGGGCCAGGGTGCGTGGCGGCAGGTTCACCCCGGCGTAGCGGCTGGCGGACCATTCGTAGCCGAGCAGGATGACGAAGCCGACCAGGGTCGCGGCCAGGGCGCCGAGCAGGGCCGGTTTGGGCACGTCGAGGATCGAGTCGTGCAGGGCATACAGATCCAGCTCGCTGAGCAGGTGACGACAGGCAATCAGGGCAATGCCGAACAGCAGCAGGGTCACCACCATGCCGATGGGCTGGCGGTATTTGCTCAGCAGTTCCAGCCAGCGCAAGCGGGTGGCCGCAACCGGTTGGTTCGCTGTAACGGTATCGGTGTCTTGTGAGTCAGACGAGTTGGCGCGCATCAATCACCTCGTGGATTGTGCGCGACAGGATGGGGGTATCCAGCCAAGTTACCAATCCCTGCAGAAAAAATAGTTTCAAATATTAACGCGTCTCACCATGGCCCTGCGAGCCCGGACGGACCGTGTTTCATGTGGCTGCCTGGGAATGAGCATAGCGGGGTCGCAAGGGAGGGGAGAGGCGTCTGACGGTTCATGGCAGATTGCCAGGTCATTGTTGCGAAAAGATTTTTTCGACAGATACAAAAAAGGCCACTCTTTCGAGTAGCCTTTTTTGATGTTTGGTTGCGGGAGCCGGATTTGAACCGACGACCTTCGGGTTATGAGCCCGACGAGCTACCAGGCTGCTCCATCCCGCGTCTGTGTGGCGGCATTCTACAGACGAACGCCGGACTGTCAACCGTTAATGGCCCATTGAGTCAAATAAGTGTTGAGTGACTCGTAAAGCGGGTTAAGTCCCGGTGCTGCAAAGGGTTTTGTTTTTTGCGCGACGCCCGCGCAAGGTGTGGCGACAAAACGCACGCGCACAAAAAAGGCCACTCTTTCGAGTAGCCTTTTTTGATGTTTGGTTGCGGGAGCCGGATTTGAACCGACGACCTTCGGGTT